>NZ_JBZYAO010000010.1:0-9794 GCF_059820445.1 Paenibacillus sp. sgz302190 | reverse complement strand
GGCCGCTGCAGCTTGCGCTCCGCAAGCTGCCGGCGTTCGCGGAGACGCGCAAGCGGCGTCTCCGCAGGCTGCGGCGGGCCGGCTTCGCGGCGGGCCCGCCCGAATCGCGCAGCCGTCCGGGCCCACAGGGCGGACGGCAGGCTGACGCGGCGCGCTGCGATATCAAGCAGCAGCAGCGCGAGCGCGGCCATCAGCAGGTACGCGCTGATGGGGACCGCCCGCTTCTGCGCGGCGGAAGCGAAGGCGAAGGCGTCCTCCGGGTGTTCGAGCGAGAGCACCCGGCCGCCGGTCAAGGCGGCAAGCTGCTTCAGCTTGTCCGGGCCCTTGCCTTCCGTGATCCGGTATTCCGGCGAATACGGGATCACGAACCCCGACGTCGCGCTGCCGATCACGCGCTTCTCTGCGCCTTCCCCGCCCTCCGGCGCCAGAAGTTCCGTCTTCACCAAATATACGCCGGACTTATCCACAGGCACTTGCGCTGAATATTCTCCCGGCGCCGTAGCCGTGAAGGCGACATCCTTCGTGCCGAGGGAGTCGTCCGTTATAACCGCTCGAAGCTCGCCCTGCAAACCGGCGCTCCCGCTGCCGTTCCCGATCCGCGCTTCCAGGGTCATTTCGCTGCCTGACAAATGTCCGGTCAGCTCCATCGGCGAAGCTTCAAACTGCGGGAACGTCCATTTTATCATACCCGTCAGCGCCTTCGGAAAACCCGGCCACTTGACCCAGTCCGCCGACCACGCTCCGGTAACGTCGCTCGTCCATGCAACCGACCGGCCGGACCCGTACTGCCACCTTGCCAAAACCGGGTCGGGCTCCTGGCTCGCCAAAATCACGTCCGCCGTTTCCTTCGGCGTCGTCGCGATGTACCCGTTCAGGGCCGGCACCCCTTGCCCGAACAAGCCCATCCAGTCGGCTCCCCCCGTATAGGCGGGAACGAACGGCTGATTCACGATATACGTGCGGGAAATCAAAACCGCCTCGCGGCTGAAAATCGCCGGAATCGTCGTTTGATCGACAGCGGCATAGTACCTGCCCTTGGCGAGATCGGCAAGCTGCTTCAGCAGCGCCTGATCCGCATCGGTGCCGATCGCCACCGTGGACATCGTTATATTGTCCTTTTGCATGTTTTGCGTCAGGGCCTGATAGCTTTGATCCGTCGCGGACTGCCCGTCCGTCAGCAAAATGATATGTTTCCGCTGCGCGTCCACCTTCGACAGCTTCCGGTAAGCTTCTTCCACCGCCGAATAAATTTCGGTGCCGCCGTCGGCGGGAATCGAATTGATTTTACGGATGATGTCCGGCTTGTCGGTCAGCTTCTGCGGCTCTACGTACCAGAGCGAAGACGAATCGAATCCGAGGACGCCGAGAGTGTCCTTCTCCCTTAACAAATCCGTCGTCCGGGAGGCCGCCTCCTGGGCCAGTTTCATTTTGTCCCCGGCCATACTGCCGGATTTGTCGATCACGAGCACGATGCCGAGCGACGGAATTTCCCGCTTGCCGCGCAAATCCATGTAGACGGGAAGCGCGCGTTCGATCGGCGTTTTGAAATATCCGCCCAAACCGTAGCTGTCCTGCCCGCCGAGCATGACCAGACCGACGCCGTAATCGCGTACGACCTGCTCGATCATCTCCATCTTGACCTGCGGAATGCGGGTTGCGGGGACGTCATTCAAAACGATGCTTTCATAGCCGGCATACGAAACAAAATTGTTCGACAGCAGCTCCGGCGTTATCGTATCGAAAGGAATCAGCGCGGACCTAAGCGCCGCCTCCACATTTTGCGAAGCTCCTTCCTTGCCCTCGACGATGAGCACTTTCGGCGGCCCCTGCACTTTGCTGAACGCATAATGCGTGTTGTTCGCCGACTGCTCGTCCCCGTCCATATAGATCTCGGCCCTGTACCGGTGAATGCCCGGCTCCTTCGCCAGCGATTTGACGACAAAGCGGTTTTCGCCCTTTTCGAGCGTTACCCGCCCGGCCGTTATTTCCCGGTCGTCTTCATAAACCCGCAGCTGTGCGGGACCGGCCGCAGTCGCCCTTACCTGCACCTCGACCGAATAAGCTTCCCCTTGGTACAGCTTGTCGGGAACCCGCACTTCTTCGACGGCGGCATCTTTTTTCTCTTTGACAGGCATGGGCGCGACGTCGACGGCAATTCCGCGATCGCGGAGCAGTGCGCCTTGCCGCAGCATATCGCCGACGTTTTCCTCGCCGTCGGATAGCAGCACAATATGCTTTCCCTTGCCGTCTCCCAGGGAGCCGGAAGCGAGCTGCAGCCCGGCGGACAAGTTCGTAAACTGCGCATTCGTCCGCGAAGTGAACTGGAAGCCGTCGAGAGGCCTAGTGTCCACAGACGTTTCCAGATAAGCGTCCAGCCCGATGGAAACAACCCCGGCTTCGTCCTGCTCCGACCGCTCTTTGGCGGCGGCGCGAATCCACTGGGCTTCCCGGCTATCCGCCTTTACGCTGTCGGAACGGTCCACGGCAAAGACGACGGTTTTATTGTTTTTCCATGTGAACAGCTGCGTCCCGGCAAGCGAAAGCACGAGAAGCAGAAGGACAAGCGTACGGACGGCAACCGCAAATTTTTTGCGCGTGCCGTTCAGCCTTGGAACGTGGAGCCACATGAGGCGGATATAAAAAACGAGGGGCACGATCAGCAGCAGAGCCCACACGCGGTCAAACTGAATGCCCACGTCTATACACCTCCCATTCCAGCAGCAGCAGGATCAACAGCATAGCAACGATCCAGGGCACTAAAGAAACCGCGAACGGTTCTTTGTCCGGCGAAACGGCGGCGCGGGATGCATCCGTATTGCCCGAGTCCGTCCGTTCGCCAGGGGTGGCCCCGGGCAGTAAATCCGCTTTCCCGTTAATATTCGACTCCCGAGAATCGATCGCCGATTCCAGCAGTCGCGACTGGACAACATTGCCTTGGGCATCGTACTCCATAAAACGGTACAGCCCTGGCGCTGCAGGGATCGTCTGAACAGCCGCTACCGCTCCTCCGATTTGCTCAGCCGCCTGTTCGGCGCCCTGACCCGACTCGGGCTTCCAAACGGCCCTGGCCGTCTCCGGATGAATCGCCAGCTCCCTTCTGTCGCCTGCTACGAATCGTCCCAGACTCGCGCCGTCCTGCCGTGTCAGCCAATTGGCCGCGTTTTGCACCAGAATCGGAAATTCGGCCCGCAGCGCCAAATCGGATTGCTGCAAGGAAAAAGCGAACACGAGACGCGGAACGCCGCTTTCCGTGCCCGCCAGCAGCAGCGGCAGC
Organism: Paenibacillus sp. sgz302190; assembly: GCF_059820445.1. Lineage (NCBI taxonomy): Bacteria > Bacillati > Bacillota > Bacilli > Caryophanales > Paenibacillaceae > Paenibacillus > Paenibacillus sp. sgz302190. Next base: position 6,520 of record NZ_JBZYAO010000010.1, on the reverse strand, counting down.
CTGCCCGCTTCCACGATCGGCTTGGCCCCTTTTTGACCGGCGCCGGCAGCCTCGTCCGCTTGAGCGACGTTCACGTCCAGCAGCCGGATGAAGCGGGTGACCGGATGATCGGCAATCGTATAAGGAGGCGAAACCTGGCGGCTTGCCGAAGGTGACGGGGCGGCCGGAGGAAATGTCCAGAGCGGCGTCGATTTCAGGAGCCGCTGCCAGGGCTCTCCCGGCAGCTCCGCCCCCGATACGCCGTCGAGGATGACGAGATCGGGGCTCGTCCCGGTTGGCAGCGGATACGTCCCGTCGGCGCTTTTTTGTATTTTCAGCACATCGATTTTCGCCAAAGCGAGCGCTTTTTCCAAAAACAAGCTGCCGCTGCCGACATAGGCGGCTCTCTTGCGCCCGCCTCCTTCGGAAAACGCGTAGGCCGTGTTATCTTCCGCAAGCGCGTCTTGAACGTCGAGGGCCAGCTTGTAAACGGCTGCGCTTTCCAGATTTTCGAAATAAACGGTCTGCTGTTCGTCAGGTTGTAAAGTCAAGCGCTCGATTGTTACTGCCTTGGCATCAGCATAAAGCGCAGCCTCGAACGATGCTGGCTCGGCGCCCCAGTTTTTGACGACAGCTACGGCTTGATACCCGGAACCGCTGCCTCCCTGTTTCACGCCGAACTGCGCAATACTTACGTTTTCGTGTGTCCCGGCAAGCTCCGTACGCTCGACGGCAACAGGTACGACGAAAGAGATTCCTGATCCGTTTTCCGTCCATTGGCCGTCGGTGTAAATGCGCACCTGTGCTTCGGGGTCATCCCGAGTGAGCGCAGCAGCAAGCGACAGCGAAGCCTGATAGGCGGTTTTTCCATAAAAAGGCGTGACCTTCCGAATTGCGGACTCCAGGGCGGGAATGCCCGCTTGCCGCTGCATCACCACTTCCGGCTGATCTCTCATGACAAGCAGCGTATATTCGCTGTTTGGCGCATGCTCGCGGGCGAATTCCAGCAATTGCCGCTCCGCTTGCTGCAGCCTCGTCACGCCCCCTGCGGAAGCCTGCATGCTGGCGGAAGCGTCCAGCACGAAGACGACTCGCGCCGTCCCGCCGCCGCCCGTTCCGGGGACGAACGGCTTCATGAGCGCAAGCACGCACAGCGCGGCCGCCAGCAGCTGCAGCCAGAGCAAAAGCTGGCGGCGGAGACGCTGCCACGGCCGATTCGCTTCCTGCTCGCGCAGAATTCGCTGCCAAAGCAAATGGCTGGATACTTCGGTATCCACATAGCGCCGCTTTAGAAGATACAGGATGACGATAAAAGGCAGCGACAGCGAAAACCAGAGACCGCTTAAGGACGCGAACTGCATGAAAGGCTCACCTCTTTCTTTCTGAATATTTCGGGCATACTATTTCGGAACCGGCGGCAGCTATGCTGCAACCGCGTTTTTTTACCACATAAGAATGTTTAAGTTCTTTACAGCGCTAAAGCGCGTAGAACAGCATTCTTATTGGCGAATAAACCTACCTCTGAACGCGGTCGCTCATCTTCGAAAAGACCTCGATAGAGGTTTATCTCACAAAATGCACTTTTCCTGTACAGGAGGACTTATGGAACGATCGCAACCGGCTCACGCCCAAAAAGCGCTTTGGACAAAAGCTTTCTTGCTTACTTCGCTTTCGAATCTGCTGCTTTTTTTCAGCTTTCAAATGCTGATTCCGACCATTCCGGTCCACATCCTGGATATTGGAGGAAGCAATATGCAGGTCGGGCTTGTGATGGGGCTGTTCACGATTTCATCGCTGATTACGCGGCCTTTTGCCGGCAAGGCGCTGGACACGCTGGGCAGAAAACACGTGCTGCTGGTCGGATTAACGATCTGCATTCTGACCATTGCCGGGTATTCCTACATGGCCGCTGTCGCGCTCATTCTCGCCGCCCGCTTCGTGCACGGCATCGGCTGGGGCATTTCCACCACTTCCCTCGGCACTGTCATCGCCGATATTATTCCGGCGGAAAGACGCGGGGAGGGAATGGGCTACTACGGGTTATCGAATACGTTTGCCCTGGCCTCGGCTCCGATGACCGGATTATGGGTTCTGCACGCTTACGGCTTCCATCGTGTACTTCAACTATCCACTGTACTTGCGGTGATGTCGCTGCTCAGCTCGCTTTTTATCGCCTACCCGAAGCCCAGGCCGTTCGAAAAACCGGCTCAGCCGCCGAAGCTCATCGACCGGCTCATGGAGCGAAGCGCTGCGCTGCCGTCCGTTTTGCTGTTTTGCACAGCGGTTTGCTACGGAGGCATCGTCACGTTCATTACTTTATTCGGCCGCGAAGCCGGGATTTCGAATGTCGGATGGTTTTTTCTTTGCAACGCTTCCATGGTGTTGATCGTCAGACCTATAACCGGTCTGCTGTTCGACCGGAAAGGCCACGAATGGGTGCTGCTCCCCGGAGCTTTGTTCACGATATGCGGGCTGCTGCTGCTTTCGTTTGCGCACTCCGAGGGCTCCCTGGCGGCCGCCGCATTGTGCTACGGCATCGGCTTCGGCTCCATCCAGCCGGCACTGCAGGCGTGGACGATCAGCCGTGCGGCTTCGGCCCGCCGCGGTGCGGCGAGCGGCACTTTTTTCTCCGCCAACGATCTCGGCATCGGAGTCGGCGCGATGGCGCTCGGAGCGTTGGCTAACGCGCTTGGCAGCTACGCCTGGATGTACCGGTTTTCCATCGTGCTGATGGTCGCCTTCCTGCTTATTTACGGCTGGTCCCTATGGCACGCCAGACGCGGCGTTCGCATCGTCCAGCGGGCATAAGCTTGCGTGCTCTTTCACCGGACGAGTCCGCTGCGGCGCAGCTCGCCAAGCAAAAAATCGCCCGGAGGCACATCGGTAGCCGCCAGCAAATACGTAATCCCGCGTTCAAAGCAGAAAGATCTGAGTGACTGCGTGTACGCTTCTACCGCTTTCCGGTAAGACTGCAGCACTTTGCCGGTGACGGCTACCTCTTTGGCCGCGCCCGATTCGCTGTCGATCAACCTTAGCTCGCCGCTGAGACCGGGGTTCAGCTCCTCTGGCGACAGCACTTGCACGACGACCACTTCCTGCTTCGCGGCAAGCAAATATTGAAGCGCCTCCAGAACGCCGTTTTCATACAAAAAATCGGAAAACAGCCAGGTCATGCCCGCCTGCCGCGGAAGCACCGCCGGATTGCAAAACACGGCCCCGGCATCGCCCGCTCCCTGCGCCTCGCAGCCCGCCAAAAACTCAAAAAGCCTTGCCGCGCTGCCTTTGCCGCGAAGGTGCTTCAACTGCCCTGTCACCCGATCCGTAAAAGCCGCGGCGCTGACGCGGTCATACCGGTTCAGCGAAACGTACCCGATCGCCGCGGCGAGCGTTCTTGCGTACTCCCATTTGGTAAGCGGCGAAGCTCCGGAGCCTTTCCCAACTCGCGCCTCTCCCGGCCCGCTTTGCGGCGCTGCTCGGCGGGTGGTCAGACCCCAGGAGGACGAGGCGGCGGAACCGGCGGAGGGGCGTCCCGGTGGGCCTGCCGCGAAACCTGTTCGTCCGAAATCCATCGATTTCGAAGCATCCAGCCAAAGGTGAATGTGGAGCTCCTGCTCGTCCATAAACAGCTTTATAAAAGGCTTGCCCGTGCGCCCGTACGCGTTCCAATCGAGCTGGCGCGTATCGTCTCCGGGGCTGTACAGCCTGTAATCGGCGAAATCAAGGGAAGAGCCGTAGTTTTTCGAGCGGCGCTTCCCCTGCATCGTTCCGCTGATCCTGCTTTTGGCAGCGACGTTCATTTGATCCAGACGCCGCATGAGGCTTGCATCCAGCAGTTGCAAACCGCCTCTCATCGCCCGTTCTCCAGCTTAAGGATGACATCCCGAATGACGGAATCGGGCGAAACACCCAGCGCTTGTCCTTCAAAATTTAAAAACAGCCGGTGGCGCAGTGCCGGAATCGCAGCCGCGGCAATATCCTGTTTGGAAACGTGAAAACGCCCTGCCAAAAATGCCCTGACTTTGGATACGGCGATGATCGCCTGCACGCCCCTGGGGCCCGAGCCGAACCGGACGTATTTCCTGACAGCCTCGGGTGCGTCCGCCTCTTCCGGGTGCGTATTCATCAACAGCTGAACCGCATAGTCCAGCACTTCTTCCGCAACCAATATTTGTTTGAGCCCTTGCTGAATTTCCCGCAGCAGATCGCCGTCGGCGACCTTTTCGGCTTTCTCCTCGCTAGCTGAGGTCGTCCGCAGAACGATTTGCTTCAGCTCTTCTTTCGTCGGATACGTCACGTGAATTTTCAACAAAAAGCGGTCCAGCTGAGCTTCCGGCAGCGGATAAGTGCCTTCCTGCTCAAGCGGATTTTGGGTCGCCAGCACAAAAAAAGGCGAAGGAAGCGGATACGTTTCGGAGCCGACCGTAACCGTCTTTTCCTGCATCGCTTCGAGCAGAGCGCTTTGCGTTTTGGGCGTCGCCCTGTTGATCTCGTCGGCAAGCACGAAATGGCCGAACAACGGCCCCCGCTGGAACCGGTACGACGTTTCTCCCTGTGTGCCGAACTGGATCACATTCGTGCCCGTAATGTCGGCAGGCATTAAATCCGGCGTGAACTGAATGCGCGAGAAGCTCAAATCGACCGTATCGGCGATCGTCTTGACGAGCATCGTTTTGCCGAGCCCCGGTATGCCTTCCAGCAAAGCGTGCCCGCCTGCAAGCATGCACCACAACAGCTGCTCGACCACCTCCTGCTGTCCGACGATGACCCGCCCGATCTGTTCTTTCATGCGGCCGACCGCCGCACTCCATGCTTCAAGCTGCGCTTTGGATTCCACCATCGCTTTCCCTCTCCCGTCTGTGTTATCCACAGCAATATATGTTGCATAAAATTCAAAAGGAGCAGCTCCTTCACAGCGTGTCTTTTTCGGGGCGCGTTGCGGCGCTGTACGGCAGGCGGCCAAACCCGCGTGCCGCACGCGCTTGCCGAGCGGCCGTCCGCCAGATTCCGGGCCATTCTCCGATACCGGGCCATTCTCCAAACGTTTGGCTGACAAGCGATTGCGGTCGACCGACCGCAGTCATGCAGCGCAACACCGCGTTGGGGCAACCGGACAATCATCCTTGTCACCCGATCAGATGATTCAAGTTCGATACAAGCTAAGATGCGCAGGCCATCATTCTGATCGGCGAATCAACCTGCCTCCGAACGAAATCGCCACTTTCGAAAAACCTCGGAAGGGTTTATCTCACAAGCTAGCTGCGCGAAGATAACGTGCCCAGAAACCCGCAAGCCGGAGCCGATCGCACAGCCTTACTGGGAGCCACGGATAAAAACCTGTAAAAGTACATCTATCCGACTCGTCGATACGCTGATAATGAAGCATAACTGCAATTGTGTAGGCTGTTAAGAAACCACCTATTTTTCTCGATGATCATAAAAACACCAAAAGTATGGCCTAAATGCCCCTCGCAGATCGGTTTAAATCAATTTTTCCACTTTGAGATGAGACGCCTCCACTAAAAATGGATCTGAGGGGAATCAGTTGGACTTTTGCAACAACCTGAAAAGTGCAGCTTTTGCTCGATGGATGCGCTGGCCATGAAAAATTCCTGCATTTGTGTAGGTTTTTCGCCGAGTACATTGGGATCAGGTTCGATTTCGCGGTAAATTCCTGCAATTGTTCGACACATTTGTAGGCTTCTGAGAAACCCACACACCAGAGTCAGTCGCATCATTTTCCGGTTGCACGAAGAAAACCTGCAAAAGTGCAGTTTTTGCTCGATGGATACGCCGGCCACAAAAAATTCCTGCAAATGTGCAGGCTTTTTGTCGCTAACATGGGCTCAGGTTCATTTTTAAGGAAAATTCCTGCACAATCGCAGGCTTTTGGCCAAAATGAACCATTTTTGCGAAAAAAACCTGCACTTTCGCAGGTTTTTCCCCGGCCCGGCCCGGCCCGGCCTGCCAAGCCGCCTCATCCCCTCCCTGCTGTCCGGCCAACTTTGCGGTGCCGTACGGCAGGGAGTAGACCAATCGTCGTCTGCACGTTATGCAGCCCTTTCGGGCAAGCCTGACCGTGTGCTGGATCTGATGGTCTCGCTTCCCAACTCGGTCATGAACGGCTGCGCCAGCCTATGAAGCTTCACACGGCTGCGGCAACACCGTGCATTAGGGATTCCCATTAAAATCAACGCTGCGGTTGAATGTCCAAAAAGTAGTCGCGCACCAGGTTTTGCATATTTTGCGGCAGCTCCGAGCGGTTCAGCGATTGCGCCGCTTCCGCCGCGTAATCGGCGTATACGTCCTCGTACGGGCGCGATGCCCCGTCCAGGCCCGGCGCGGCGCCGCCTTGGCTCACTTCGCCGCCGCGGCCGCTTACGGGCCCGCCGTCGGCGTACGTGCCGCCGGTGCCCGAGCGCTCGCGCGGCGTTGCGACGAGCCCGCGCGAGCCGGCGCCGACGCCGCCTTGCGAGCCGCCGGCCCCGCCGCTGCCCGCCGCTCCGGCGGATGCGCCGCCACCGGGCGCGGTGCCTGCACCGGC